>NZ_JBBOTB010000002.1:0-40497 GCF_038005345.1 Paenibacillus sp. FSL H8-0122
GAACGTAAGAAATACGGCCTCAAAGCTGCTCGTCGTGCTCCACAGTTCTCGAAACGTTAAGATTCCCTTGTTATCAAGGATTTCAAGCTCCTGGCCTTTATGGTCAGGGGCTTTAATTTTGCCCAAGAGTTTGCTTGTGACTCTATTTTGACTCTAATTATCCTCGCCATTATTGTTCATCACATCCGTGCCTGTTATTTTATCCTCTGACTCCATAAACTTCTCAAAGCGATCCGCAGTCTTTTCTTTAACAGTTCTAGTCACGTGCGTGTATATATTCATGGTCATTTTGATATCGGAGTGCCCTAAACGTTCCTGGACCTCCTTTATGCTTGCCCCAGCTTCGAAGAGTAGCGAAGCATGGGTATGACGCAATCCGTGGACTGTGACAGGGTGTAGCGTGTGTAGACGGATTATCTCAGCCAGTTTGTCGTTAGGGTATGCTAACCGTGTTGGTGTTCCGTCCTCTCTTGCAAAAATGTATCGGTCGTCTTTGGTGCCTATAGGTGCTACAGGGCCTCTGTTTTGCTCTGAGCGGTGCTTTCGGAGCAATCCAAGGGTTGTATCATCCAAACTTAGGATACGCCTAGAAGCGGCTGTCTTAGATGTTAAATCCATAAAGCCTGTCTTATCTTGAAATAAAGTTTTGTTGAGCGTCAGACTCTTGTTCTTAAAATCAACGTCATTCCAACGAAGTGCTAGAATTTCTCCTTTTCGTGCACCGGTATAAATCAGTAAATGAAACATCATGTAGTCGCGCTGGGAACATTCTTTCTTAACAATCCCGAGGAATTTTCTTATTTCGTGCTTCTCCCAATAATTTCTCTGCAGATCATCTTCATTCGCTAAATGTTCATTTTCTCCTTTGGGGAGAACTACGCCCTTCATGGGATTGGTAGTTCTTATATCCATAAAGATGGCGTATTCAAATATCTGATTGGCATACATCTTCATGTTATCAATTGTTTTGATCTCTTTCGCAATCTTGTTTATGACTTCCTGGCAGTATGAACGGGTGATATCTCGCATCTTGATTGCTCCAAAGTGGGGAAGCAGTTGCTTCTTAAATTTAGATAAAACAGCCTTTTTTGTGCTTGGTTTGAAATTTGGTGAATTAGTTTCGTACCATTGTTCATACACTTGCTGAAATGTTGTTGTTTTATCCTGGGAAATGAACGACCCGTTTGCCACTTCTTTTTCTGTCTGAGCTGCGTCCAGTTGAGCTTCTTTCTTTGTTTTGAATCCTCGTTTAGTAGACTTTTTTCGTTTTCCGGTTTCAGGGTTGATTCCAGCATAATACTGGTACATCCAACGAGGCCCGTCTTTAGTCGTATATCTTTGGAAGCTGGCCACTACATTTCCTCCTTACCATGATAGGTTCCGGGTCATGGCTTGATCCCGGGCAATCTTCATTTCAACATCGTTCATTTGAACGATAAAACAATTTTGTTTTAATCCATGTCTGTACAAAAGCTGATGGACTTGCAGTGTAACTTTACCGTCAAAACAAATAACGTCGCTGCTGAGTACCGACACACATTCAATTCGCTGTATTTCCTCTAAATCAATTTCTGCAAGACGTTCCCCGATAGGTAATTCAATTTCCCGGCAGTTCATAAGGGTCCATTCGTCTAAGGTTACAACAAGTTGTGAAGGCCCATCAGTTATTCCAGAGGGGTCATAATAGACGGAAAACTCCACAGGTTTACTCATGATTGTTTTCACCTCCTTTTTAAATTGGTATGTAGCCGATGTCTCTGCACACATGAGTGCTTCGAATTCTCGGCGTAAGATTTGCTCATACCGTTTACGTGCTTGTTCCATACTTACTGAAAAGGTTGAGGAAATTTGTTTTATAGCTTGTCCATGATCCGGTGGAAGATTTAACTCCTTAATCATGAAGAAGGGTAGGGAAGCATAAAGAACAAACAATTCTGCATCCTCTTCCTGATACTGCACAAAAGGAGAAGGTAAGGTTGCCTGGTTACCAGCGTGCCGTAGTAAATGGCATAACTCGTGGAGAAAATCCTCTCTTTGCTCCAAAATTGATTTTCGTTCATCAAGAAAAACTATTCTTTTACCGTTCATTGTTTCATGTGAAAGGCTTTCAGAATTAAAAAAAACAACTGTTATTTTAAGTCTGTTTGCAATAAATTCAGTTGTAATGTTGTCGGGAGTCATGATGCCATTCCCTAAGTAAAGTTGCTCAGTGTATTGTTCAAGGTGAGTTTTTTTGTAATATTTAAACATGGTACCCCTCCTATGAGATCGTATGTTCGTATGTATGGGCGTGCAGAATCAGCCTGAAAGCTGAAGCTACAGAAATCACTTTTTTATTCAGAATCAGCAGCACGTTTGATAATTTCCCAGACCTTTTGAAGGTCTTTTTTACGTTCTTCAGGTGCATCTAAATAGCTTTTGAAAAAAATGCCGTGTTCGGGATTATTAATAAAAGCCTCAAACTCAGCTAATTCCGCTGGACTGAGAGCGGGAGTGTCTTCACGCCCTAACCTTTCTTTTTCGCCGGTTTCCATGGCTACCATTTCCTCAAGTTCTTCTACCGTTATCCCTAATCCTTTTGTAACTTTCAGTACATTGTCTATAGATGCTCCACCTACACCACGGTTTAACATGGTCTGCAGGGTTGTTGGAGGGAGTCCAATTCGTTCCGCAAAAGCGCGACGACTATATCCCTTTTCTTCGATTAAGCGAGATAAGATTTTTGCTCTCTCCACAATCTCCATACCTCCATTGTATTTTGTACGTTATTCCGTATATAGGTACATATTACAACATGAAAAATGCTTTGTAAATATACTTTGAACGAAATTAAGTATAATATTTAGCGCTTTTCTATTGACCTTGAACGTGATTACGTATATAGTTCAAATCAAGCCGAACGTAATCACGTTCATGAAAGGGGCTGAAGGAATGAAGTATGCGAATTTGAGTTCGGAAATGGAAAGGAGAGGGGTAACAATATCCGCCATGTCTAGGGAGTTGAAAATGAGACGGGGGACTATTAGCGACAAACTTCATGGAAAGTTCAGGCTTCATTATGACGAAGCAGTCAAAATTAAACGCATCTTTTTTTCAGATTGCGATATAGAACAACTATTTTCTACGGATGAGAATAACAAAGGGGGTGTGTAAGTTGGATTCCCCAGTTATTCAAGTTGTAATTGATAACGAATTTGTCCGGCAGTTGGCTCACGAAGAAGTAAGCCGCATTGTTCAAGATTGTGCCCCCTCAGGTGTCTGGTGGGACATGAAACGGCTTGAATCCGAAACGTGCCGTAAGCGTGATTGGCTCATTGCGAACATTTTGCTTAATCCAGATTTCAAACAAGAAATGCGCCTTTGCTCAAACGGAGGCGAAGGCGGACGCTGGATGTTTCGGGCTTCTGAGATGAGTAAATTTCTTGACAAGAATTTTGAGGCGTTGAATAAATCACCTTCTAAGCTAATTCGTTAGTTTTCAGACATCATAACTACATCATAAAGGCTATACCTGGAAGGGGCGGAGTTATGGATAATACAGCAATTTACGTAGAGCAGCAATGTATTATAAACGGCAGCCAACTGCACATGAAACAGAGCAATGATATATACAGTATGCAGGTGACGATGCAATCCTGTTTGGATGCAGGGGCGCCGCCGGATCTGCTCCGGCAGATCATCGCCATGTACCGCCGACATTACGCTGGGAATAAAGAGATGCAATTTGTAATCAATGATGTAGAGGTTCGTTACATCACATCACTGGAGGGATACACACCATGACCCAAACCGTACAAATTCAAGTTAACCAACAGGCCAAGAGCCTTCATATTCGTGAAATTTCAGGACAGCGTATAGTGACATTCCGGGATATTGACGAGCTTCATCGGCGTCCGGAAGGAACTGCAAGCCGAAATTTCCGGGAGAATCGTGAACGCTTTATTCCCGGTACAGATTACTTCGAGGTTACGCCAGAGCATTTTCAATCCGACGAAATTCGTCGCTTTGGGATTTCAAGCCCGCGCGGCGGGACAGCCATCACAGAATCCGGTTATCTGATGTTGGTCAAATCGTTCAATGATGATCTTGCCTGGAAGGTGCAGCGCCAGTTGGTCAATAGCTATTTCAGGGGACCAGCTTCTTCGCGCGAATCGTTGCGCTCTTTGATGGCGGCCACACATAACCTGCTTGCAGGTCAGGAGATCATCAATGAACGGCTGGAGGATGTAGAGCACAAGCTTGAGACTCAAATCACGCTGGACAGTGGGCAGCAGCGCCGCCTGCAGAGGTCAATTAACCAACGAGTGTGTGCGATTGAGCAAATTAAAGAAGCCCGCGGGGAATGGTTCCGGCAGCTCCATAAGGAAATCAAGGACCGCTGGAGCGTCAGCAGCTACAAAGATGTGCTTAAGCATGATCTGCAGGAAGTGATGAACTATGTTGCAGCCTGGGTGCCGATCCGGCGGGAGGAGTAGGACAATGATGGAGGGTGTGAAGGAATGCCGTTATCAAATGCGTTTTTGGCTGGAAGCCAGCAAGGATGCAAGAATGCGGGGGGATGAAATTAATGAGCAACATGCTATTCAGATGTTTAGGTGGCACCGGGATGATTTACTCACCATCTGGAGCAGCTCAGTGGAAAGCGCCGCACAATGTGGATAATCTGTGGACAAATGAAAACAGCCCAACGGGTTAGGAGCCGTGGACTGTAGCTTGACAAAATATATTACCGTGATTTTATCAGGGATTAGGGGGAAAAGCAATGAAAACAGCAGATAAGGAGAAATTTGTAATTGTCGGAACCTGTGCAAATCTGGATTGCCGTCGGTTAATCCTTTTCGGTCAGTCCGCTGTACGTTGTGGGAATGTGCTTTGCTGCAATTATTCATGTCTTAATCAGCACATGTTTGGTGGTGCCCGCCGTGGTTAGCTTCGGGTTCCATCCTGTCCCGAAACCGAAGCATAAGCGTAAGAAGCCAACCGCCAAACAGCGAGGAGCAATTAGCAAGGAAGTATACTCGGCGGCGTTGGAGAGATCCGGCGGCCGCTGCGAACAATGCGGAAGCACGGAAGGCCTACAATGCGCCCACCTGCTACGTCGATGGCAGATTGAAGGAGAAACCACCGTTAATGATGTCGCCATGCTCTGCGGTCCCAGCGTCAACAGCGGTACATGCCACCATTATGTGGATTATACTGCTGGCGGGAAGCAATGGGCGCTGAATAAACGAGAGGAATTTTATTCCCGGTCTTTCCCGGAATTTCCGGGAAATTCACATAACAACAAGGAAGGCGCTGCCGATGGCTGAAAAAAGAATGCTCTCAAAAGTAATTTCAATATCGGAGAAGGTCAACGAGCTGCCTGATATATTCGATATGCTGCTTTACACCTGGATGATCCCCCATGCAGATGATTTTGGGCGCTTGGCGGGTTCTCCGGGCAAGATCAAGGCTTTGATTGTGCCGATGATAAACAAGTCTATCCATGATATACGTGAATCCCTGCAGGTTCTGAATCATCAAGGGCTGATTCTGTGGTATGAGGTAGACGGCGAAAGAGTCGTACAGATTCAGCAATTTGAGAAGCACCAGCAGGGCTTACACAAGCGGACGCGCTCTAAATTCCCCGACTTTCCGGGAAATTCCGGGAATGTCCAAGAAATTCCCTCTGAACTGAAGAGAACTGAACTGAACAGAACTGAAGAGAACAGAACTGAAGAGAACGGAACAGAAGAGAAGGGAACAGAACAAGAAGAGAACGGAACTGAAGGCAGTATGTCAGCTTCGCCTGATGCAGCAGAGGATGAATATCTATATGGTGGTGGTCCTCTTCCATCGGTTCCCGATGCTTTTAGAATGTTTGAAAGCGAAGGATTCGGCACTATCAGCAATGTAACTAAAGACCAGCTCAATGAGTTTATCCAAGATTACACCGAAAAATGGCTTTGCGAAGCCATGAAAAAGGCTGTCTTAGCCGGAAAGAGAACTCTGAGCTATGTGCAGGGTATCCTCAAACGCTGGAAGGTCGAGGGGATTGATGATCCTTGGACCAAGGACAAGCCGCCCGAGCAGACAGGCGGCAGGGGACCACGCGGGGGATACAGTGGCAAGCCACATATTGAGGTCGTCAAGCCGACAACGGACGGACCCACTCCGGAGGATATCGCCCTGCAGCAGAAACTGCTTGCGGAGCTTCAGGCCAAAAGGGAATCGAAACGCCGCCAAGAAGAGCAGGTAAGAGGGGAGGGGCCAGACCGGTGAGGAAAATGTGCTCGGTACCTACCTGCCAGCTTGACGCCACAACGACATGGGCGACCGTGCCAGTATGCCAGTACTGCCGGGATATCATCATGCAGGAGCAGCTTGAATATTACAGAGGCAAGCTCCAGGAGCATGAACGTTGCCGTTACATCCGGATAAGGCATATGACGCCGCTCTGGTCGATCCTCAAGCGGGAACTGGCCTATGGTTGATCAGAATGGATGGTTGTCCCGCTCCGAGGTGGTAGCCTGCGGGAAGCCTGTATACATCACCGGTGGCCCCGGTTGGCGCCCGGCGCGGCCTGAAGGATGGCTTTTGCTTCCCCGTTACCGCTGTGCAGAGCTTGGCGCTCATGTTGCAGCCTGGGAGAAGCCCGCGGCTTACCTTCATGTTCCGAAGGCGATTCCACCGAACAGTTACGCTCCGCTGTATGCCCGGAGCCCTGAGCAAATTGACAGGAACCGGCTTACACCCAGCGAGCTGGCCGAAGCGGAGCGGGGATCATGATTCTGGTGTGCCTGGAGTGTGCAGCGGATATGCAGGAGATCAAGCAGAATGTGTTCCGCTGCCCCTGCTGCGGCTGGGGAGCGGAACAATTAACCATTGAAGGAGGGAATGCATTGAATACAACCCCTATTCCGCATGAAGTACAACAAGCTTGGGATACCGTTGCAAAATATTTGGAAGGGAGACCTGAATTCTCTTTTTCGATATCTCCTTGGTATAACAGCGGTGAACCTGATGAAAGAGCATCGTACACTATCGAGACCTTTGAAGGTGAACGAATCCAGACGGTTATCGCTTCCGTTGTAGTCCGTAGAGAATAAATTGAAGTCGCAGTAGACGCATACAGTTCACCAAGAAAGGAAGGACCACATGGCAGTTCCAAGGATTTTGCATTATCCCGGCAGCAAGTGGAGCTTGGCCGAGTGGATTATTAACCACATGCCGCAGCACACAACATATTTAGAACCGTTCTTTGGATCTGGCGCGGTGCTGTTCAACAAAGAACCCGCGGTGCTGGAGACTATCAATGATATAAGCGGCGATGTAGTTAATCTGTTCCGAGTGATTAGGGACAGGCCGGAGGATTTGGCCCGGGCGACTTACTGGACCCCTTACAGCCGGGAGGAATACCTTTCTTGCCAAGCAGGGGGGAATTCAGACTTGGAAAACGCGCGGCAGTTCCTTGTTCGTTGCTGGCAGAGCATCAGGGTGAAAACCGGGTCAATCTCAGGGTGGAAATGCCGAGGGACGGCAGATGATTCGTACCGGGTGAAACAATGGAACAACCTGCCGGACAAAATTACTACAGTTGCAGAACGCCTTAAGGACGTACAGATTGAGAACCGCCCGGCGCTGCAGGTGCTTGGCCGTTACAACCGTCCAGACGTCATGATATACGCTGATCCGCCCTATCTGCTGGAGGGCCGTAATGGAGCAATCTATGAGAATGAAATGAGCGAATTAGATCATTCGGATCTGCTTGACGCATTACTGCAGCATACCGGCCCGGCCATTTTGAGCGGGTATGATAGTGAGCTTTACAATATCAAGCTTGCTAATTGGCGACGAGAAGAGCGGCAGCAGGTCATTGAAACCGGACAGAGCCGGACAGAGGTTATATGGATCAATACAGTTGCAGCAAGTCAGGTCGGACAGCTTAGTCTATTCTGAATGAATATAGCAAAGGAAGGTGTAAAGTGAAACCCTCTGAAATGTTATCTCCGGCTGAACAGGAAGAATATATATTGATTTCTAATAAATGTACAAATTATGAAGCCCTGTATGGTTGGAAAGTTGGGACTGTATTGAAACGAGTTTCAGTTTGGTACGGATCAAATGGATGCGGTAAGAACCTGAAACAAGCATATTTTGTTCCTGCAGATTCAAACCGTTGTAGCAGTCACATTGTATGGAGCGACCATATCAAGGGAGTAACTGGGCAGCTAGAGATGGATTTTTAGTTTCGCAGTCCGAAGATGTAAGTCATCAGGCCGTCAGGCTATCGAAACGCGACCGAGTAAACCAGCGTAGCGGGACCCGAAAGAGATTGCCCAAGAAGTTTGGAAACTCAACTAAGTTCAATTGGAGGCAACCAAAGATGGGGAAATGGCATTACGAAATCAAGAACAAAGCCAATGAGGGTACCGGAAGCCTACACGGCTCCATTAAAAAATCACAATTAACACCAGAACAACGAGCTGAATTAGATTTAAAGTATCCCCGTCCAACCGGTAAGGCAGCGGAAAGACCATTTGTTATCAGGGGAACGATTGAATGACTTGGTATGCCTATCAAGTTCGGGATGCCCTAAAGGCTGGCCATAGACATTTTAACCTGCATAGTGGCGCAGTGGCCGAGGTTCTAAAATACGGTGATTCTTGGGTACGTTACAAAACTCCAGCCATGAGCTTGTTTCTGAGCACCAACATGCGGGGATTTGGATATTCGGTAGAGAGCATTCATATTCCGGTTGATAAAGAAAAAAGCCCTGACTCAGCATCAGGGCAATAACCAGTAACTTTTATCCTCCATAAATATATCACAAGGGGGAATGGGGATGAAAACAGCACAGAGCATAACGCCAGAGCAGCACGTTACGGACTTAGGCCCAGCAACCGTGTTAACTTACCTTTTCTCCTTAAAGGGCGCTGAACAGGCTTACAGGAGGGCTGACGCAGACGACAAAAAGGTTATCTCCGGCATGGTATCTGATTGTGAATTTGTCATAGAGTGGCTATCAACTGGACGGCGCCCCGGCAATAAACGCGGCATAGAGCGGAGGGCGGCCTATCAGCTAGAGAAGCCTATGGACCCGCTTCGGATGCAGGCGTTTGCTTCCAGAAGCACGGCAGGCAGTCCGAGTAATCTAAGTGATTGGGAAATGTTCCAATTAGAGGACGCATTATCTACGTTAAGCCCCAGGGAGCGGGAATGCTACATGCTGGCCTACGGAGAATGCTTCAGCTTCGCAGAAATCGCCATGATGTTATTCATAAGCAAAGCCAGTGTTCAAGAATATCTGGAGCGGGCGCAGAAGAAAATAACCGACGCATTGAACAGCAGTTTATTTCTTACATGATTTTTTGTCCTACGACTGCCACCTATAAGTATAGGCTTTCGCGTAGAGTATTAATGAGTTTGTGACGGGTGGGGCCGCTGAAAAGCGGCCTTTTTTTGCATAAAGAAAGCCCGGCATCAATCACCGGACTTGTCTTTCTTTGTATGGTAGGCTTTGGCTGCTTCCTTCCGCTCCAGTAGATCGGAGCGGAAGAATAAACGTTCGCGGCCTGTTTCTTTGACAGGCTTAAGCTTGCCGTTCTTCACGAAACCGTGAATATTTTGCCGAGAAGATTCCAGAATTTCCATTGCTTCTGAGACGCCGCAGACTTCACGGGAGATCCATTCTGCCAATTCTTCTTTACTGTTGAAAGTGTACATTACCACCCCACCTTTACCAGCGTGATAATAGTGAGCAGCAAGGCAATGACACTGAAGGCGAAGGCAGTAAGGATAAGAGTTTCATACGTCTTTTTGGTCATGTTGACAGCTCCTTTAACCTTAGATTTAAACTATGCTATAATGTGAAGTGAAAGACGCTCTTTATTGTCCCCCTACTTCTCAGCCCCTTGCGGGGCCGAGTTTCGGGCTGTGCTACTTAAGTAGCACTTTGGCAATGGCGATGATCGAGAGGACCAAAGCTAGGAATGAGTTGATCAAAACGATGATTGCAGTCACCGCTTTGATGCGCTCAACTCTTTCCTCAGAGCGTCTTTCGCTTCTTGATTTCAATGTTATCACCTCCTCTCTTTATATATTAATTATACCATGATACTTAACGATTGTAAAGTATGTATTTGAATTTGTCCTGTCAATTGACGGGACTTTTTTGTTTACAAGGTTGCTGAAAAGCGATTTCTTGCATAAAGAAAGCCCGGCATCAATCACCGGGCTTGTCTTTCTTTGTATGGTATGCCTGAGCAGCTTCCTTTCGCTCCAAGCATTCTGACCGCAGGAACCAGCGTTCGCGGCCGGTGTCTTTCACGGGTACCAACTTTCCCGACTTCACAAACTTGTGAAGATTCTGGCGGCTGCACTCCATAAGCTCCATAGCTTCCGAGGTGCTGAGGATTTCCCGGCCTAAAAATTCGACCAACTCCGCACGTTCTTTAAACGGCCCGGTCATGTCAGTACGTAGATCATGAGAGTCACCACATTGATAGCGAGAGCAGTGACACTAAGCCAAAGAGCTAAGGTCAATTTGCGGTTTACAGACATGTGATCAGCTTCCTTTCGTGGTATAATCAAGGCGAGAAGAACGACCCTTTGAATTTCACTGGAACCCTTTGGGAGCCTTTCGGCTCCCTCTGGGCTTCTGATTAATGAATCAGAGCAGTGATGAGGTTGATGATCGAGGCGATCACGCTGATGGTGGCACCCACAAGCACGATCTTTGCAACTCGTTCATCCCGTCGTTCTTCTTTTCTTGTCTTTCTCATATTGTTCACCCCCTTTCTATACTTTAATTATATCATGATGGGTGACAAAAGTCAACCATCTATTCAAAGTAATTGGGTGTTTTATCGTTGTTTAGCCGCATAAAAAAGCCCGGCATCATTCACCGGGCTGGTCTGCTTTAGGTTTACGGTTATAGGAACTAACGGACTCCTGCAGCTCCAGCACATCAGAGCGGAGAAAGAGCCGGTCACGGCCGACAGTCTTCACAGGAACAAGCCGGCCCTTCTGCACGAAATGGTGGAGATTCTGCCGCGTGCAGTTCATGATCTCCATGGCTTCCGAGGTGAAAAGGATGTTCTCAGAAACCCACTCATTCATTTCCTGCTGGTCTTTAAATGGATTCATCACCATTTCACCACCAGAATAATCAGGTTAATGATGCTTATAGCCAGTGTGGCATACGTTACCATGTTTGTGGTCTTTTGAGTCATATTTTATCGCTCCCGTCATTATGTTATACTGGAAGAAAGACAGCCCTTGTTATTCATCCCCTACCGCCTGGCCCCTTGCGGGGCCGAGGTTTCGGGTTCCACTACTTGAGGAGTAGTTTGATGAGGGTGAGGATTTGGACAATCAAGCCGATGATTGCTGTCACCGATTTGATTTTGTTGTCCCTATCCTCTTTCTGTCTTTCTTTCCTTGTCTTCATTATCATCACCTCCTTATATATACATTATATCATTTTGTTTTACGTATGTCAATCAAATAACGTAAATAGTCCGGTCATTTGATCGGGCTTTTTTGTTGTCTATTAACAGGAGAGGGTGAGGATAAAGGAATGCCTAGCAAGCCTAAGCGCCCATGTGGAAAGCCTGGATGCCGTGAGCTGGTGAGCAAGGGCGGATACTGTGACAAGCACAGGCAGGAGCGGGAGCAGCGCAGAGGGACAGCAGCAAGCCGTGGCTACGGCCACAAGTGGAGGATAGCCCGAGAAGAATACTTGATGGAGTACCCGCTGTGTGTGGAGTGTACAAGGCTGGGGTTAGCAGGAGCAGCGTCACACGTGGACCACATCATAGCCCACAAGGGAGACCCGCTGCTGTTCTGGGACCGGAGTAACTGGCAGGGATTGTGTGGACCGCACCATAGCGACAAGACGGTCAGAGAAGACGGCGGGTTTGGAAATGAAATAAAATAATTTTTTTAAAATTTATTTTTTTGAAAAAGTTTCAGACCCGGGGGGCTGGGGAAAAAGTTTAAAAAATAAAATGGCGTAGACCGTCGCCCCCCTTAACGCATATAAAGTTCCCCACTGAAAAGTTCGGAAGGGAGGTTTTGGAAGTGGCTGGAAAAAGACAACCTATTGATTTACTTTTATATAAAGGAAAAAAGAACTTGACAAAGCAAGAAATCGAGACAAGAAAAAAGCAGGAAGTGAAGGCGCCCGCCGATAAAATCCGGGCGCCTTCGTATTTGTCCAAGGAGCATAAGCGGGATTTCAACAAAATAGCCAAGGAGCTGGAGCGGATCGGCATCATGTCTAATCTGGATGTGGACGCTTTGGCGCGGTATATCATTTCCCGGCAGATGTATCTGGACGTAACCGAGGCGCTACTAAACCGGAAGCCCATTGTTCAGTATGAGGTCAAAGAAAATGACGATGTGGACGGGGAACTGATCCCGAATACAACCACCAAGGAAGCAGCCAGCGGCGTGTATGCAGATCTGTTGTTGAACCAGGACAAGTTGTTCAAACAGTGCAGACAAGCGGCTGCTGATTTGGGTATGACGATTGCTTCCCGGTGCCGGTTGGTCATTCCGGAGGGACCCGAAAAGGGGGAACCTTCCGAATTTGAACAAAAGTTTGGTGATGTATAATGCTGGGCCTGAAACACTGGATGATGAGCTATTGCTACGATGTCATTCATGACGATGTGCCAGCCTGTCAAAAGCATAAGCAGGCGTGTGAACGATTCCTACGGGACATTGACCGAAGCGGCACAAAGGAATTTCCTTATGTCTTTGATGAAGACCGGGCGATGAGGTTCTTTGAGTGGATGAGCCTATTCCGGCACACCAAGGGAGTCCTAAAGGGCGAACGCCTGCAGCCGCATGACATTCAGGTCTTTGTCTTTGGAAATGTGTACGGCTGGGTGGATATGAACAAAGGCTACCGCCGATTTCGTAAGGCGTACTGGCAAGTGGGACGGAAGAATGCCAAGTCTCAGACGCTGGGTTGTGTCGCTACCTATGAAGCTATGGCCTTTGGAGAAGGCATGTCCGAGGTCTATATCGGGGCGACGAAGTCTGAACAGGCAAAAATCGTCTACAAGGAAGCTAAGGCCATGCTTGCAGGCTGCCCGGAGCTGAAGGGGAAATGGCGGGAGGCATACGGGAGGATCACACATACCAAGACGGATTCCGTAATACGCGCCCTGTCCAAAGAAGACCAGAAGACCGGAGACGGCTTGAACCCGCAGGCGGCCATTATTGACGAATATCACGCCCATTTGACCACAGAGATTTACGATGTGTTGGATTCCGGGATGGTGGCCCGGCCGCAGCCCTTGCTGATGGTCATTACGACGGCCGGGGATGTCAGCGGGCCTTGCTACCGTGTGGAATATGATTATGTTTCCCGTCTGCTTGATCCGGCCGACCAAGCCGAGAATGAGCAGTATTTTGTTATGGTCAATGAGCTGGACAAAGACGAAGACGGGAACCTCATTGATGATATCCGCGATGAAAAAGCATGGCTTAAAGCAAATCCTATCGCCGCCTCTTACCCGGAAGGCTTAAACAATATCCGGGCGCGTATGAATGAGGCGTTGGAGAAGCCGGAAGCGATGGACGACTTCCTAACCAAAAATATGAATGTGTGGATGGCGACGGGAGAGAAGAAATATCTGCGGGCAGACCGGTGGAAGTCCTGCGGCGCTTCGGAAGCCAATCCTTTTCCTGAACTGGATGGCAAGCTGGGCTATTTAGGCGTCGATTTATCATCAAAGATCGACTTAACCAGTGTGGGATTTGTGTTTCCCTTGGAGGAAGGGCGTTATGCGGTGCGGGGGCATTCCTTCATGCCGGAGGAAACGCTACTACAGCGGGAAAAGAAGGACAAGGTCCCTTATAGCCGCTGGGTGCGGGAAGGTTGGCTGACTCCAACGCCGGGCGCGGTGGTGGATTATCGTTTTGTACAAGCCTACGTCCTTGAACAGATTGAAGCGAACGGGTGGAAGGTGCAAGAGAACTGTTTCGACCCGTACAACGCCACTCAGTTCGCGCAGAACATGGAAACAGAGGGGTTCATCCCCGTGGAGATCCGGCAGGGGATAAAAACGCTTGGAGAACCTACCAAGTCCTTCCGCGATAGTGTCTTAGAGAAGAAGATCATCCACGACAATGATCCTGTCATTGCATGGGCGTTCGGGAATGCGATAGCCCGGGCAGATCACAATGACAATATCATGCTGGATAAACAAAAATCCCGGCAGCGGATTGACCCCGCAGCCTCTATCATAAATGCTTTTGTTCGGGCGATGTTTGATACGGAGGATACATCATCCGATGTATCAGAGTTCAGCAAAGAAGATTTCTTAAAGAAACTATGGGGCTAATGCCTTGGAGGGAGGGGGTGCATGTGTGAGACAGAATTTTTTAACACGAATGTTTGGTTTTGGCCGGAACGAAGCGGAAACGCGGAGCTATGAAGTGGGCCTGAATGACCGGAAGCTGCTGGAATGGCTGGGTTTGGATGTGGGGCCGGGCGAAGTCAATATCAAAGGCTGGAACGCCCTGAAGGTGGACACGGTATATGCCTGCATTAAGGTATTATCGGATGCGATATCCAAGCTGCCGCTAAAAGTGTACCAGGAGGACGATTCCGGAATTACCAAAGGAGCTAAACATTATTTGTACCGGCTGCTGAAGCTGCGACCGAATCCGTACATGTCCGCAGCCGACTTCTGGAAGGCCATCGAGGCAAACCGGGCCATGGGAAACGCGTATGCTTCTATCGAATTTGATAAGCGGACCGGTAGAGTGGTGGGTCTCTGGCCGATGGATGCCAGCAAAGTCCGGGTGATTGTGGATGATGCCGGGATATTGCCAGACCCGACACTTCGGATAGCCTCCAGTAAGACGCGATTATGGTACGAGGTGGACATTGGTAACGGTCAAAAGCGTAAGCTGCTGCCGGACGAAGTGCTTCATTTCAAGGGCAGCATTACCTTAGACGGCTTAATCGGTGTGCATACCATGGATTACCTGCGGACTTCTGCCGAGAATGCGGCGTCTGCGGGCAAATTCATCAACAATTTTTATAAGCAAGGGCTTCAGGTCAAGGGTTTGGTGCAATATACCGGTGCGCTGGACGAAGGCTCCAAAAAGGTATTCATAGATAACTTTGAGAGCATGACCGCCGGACTGAAGAACAGTCACCGAGTCGCCATGATGCCGTACGGCTATCAATTCACGCCGATATCTATCAGCATGGCAGATGCTCAGTTTCTCCAGAACACAGAGCTGACCTTCCGACAGATTGCGAATGCCTTTGGCGTCAAAATGCACCAGCTCAATGACTTGGCGAAGGCCACTTACAGCAACGTGGAGCAGCAGCAACTCGCGTTCTACTCTGATACCCAGCAGCCCATTCTCACGACCTACGAACAGGAGCTTTCCTATAAGCTGTTCACGGATTCGGAGCTGGACGACGGGTATTACTGTAAATTCAACGTCGATTCCATCCTACGGGCCGACCTGAAAACCCGGTATGAAGCCCACGCGAAAGGGATTTCGGGCGGATTCCTCACGCCGAACGAAGCGCGGGCAGCGGAAGACAAGCCGCCAATGCCGGGCGGGGATCAACTTGTGTTTAACGGAAATGTCATTCCATTAGTCATGGCAGGCCAACAATACGTGAAAGGGGGTGAAGAAACTGAGCCAGAAGAAGACGAACCCGACTCCGACGAAGGAGAAGAGGGCAATGCCAGTGAAGCTGGAGATCCGGGAGACGGAAGCGACGGAGGAACAGCCGAGTAAGCGGACCATCACCGGCGCGATTAAGTATGAAAGCGACAGCGAGGAAATGCGCGATTGGTACGGCGACACCTTTGTGGAGCAGATTGCCGCCGGTGCCTTTGATGAAAGCCTCGCGGCCCGGGATGTGGTGGGCTTGTGGTCGCATGATACCTCTCAGGTGCTGGGCAATACCAAGAGTGGTACGCTGAGGCTCTTAAGCGGCAAGCAGGAGCTGCGGTTTGAACTGGACCTGCCGGATACCACGAGCGGTAATGATGCTTTTGCTATTATCCAGCGCGGGGATGTGGACGGCGTATCCTTCGGGATGCGGGTCACCAAGGATAAATGGTCCTCCGAGACCCGCGAGGATAAAAGTAAGCTCTACAAACGCTCCATATTGAACGCGGAGCTGTACGAAATCTCCCCGGTAGCCTTCCCGGCTTATCCGGCAAATGAGGTTTCGGCCCGAAGCCTGGAGGATTATAAAGCCAGTGAGCAGCGGGCAGCCGACCAGTTGTTAAAACAGAAAATGTTGATTGAGCTGGAGCTGATCTGATCGGCTCTTTTTGTTTGGCCAAAAACCATTATACGGAGGTACACACATGAATAAAGAATTGCGGGAGCTGTTGGCGAAACTGGAGCAGCGGAAAATAGAAGTGCGCTCTTTCTTGGCGCAGGATAAGACGAAGGAAGCGGAAGAAATGATGGATGAAGTCCGTTCCCTTCAGGCGAAAGCGAAGATGCTCCAGGAGCTGGAGAATGAGGAACGCGGTAACCTGGGCAGTGGTGAAGAACTTGGAGGCCGGAATACAGATCTGGAGAAGCGCGAGGATTCCGAACTGGAGCGCGAGTATCAGAGCATTTTCCTTCGGGGCTTGCGCCGTCAAGGGGTAACAGCGGATATGCGTAGCATTGTGCAGGAGTACGAGCGCCGTGCGGTGATGAACGAAGGGGAAACGAACCCGGCAATCCCAGCAGGGGATTCTCACTTGCTGGTTCCGAAGGACATCCAGACGCAAATTCTGACCTTCATGCGTTCCCAGCATTCTGACCTGGGCGAGTACGTCAATGAAATCACAGTCGGCACCTTGTCCGGTTCCCGCGTACTGGAATCTATGGACGATATGACCGAGTTCCCGATTATTGAGGAATACGGCCCGATTCCTGAGATTGATAACCCTAAATTCCAGAATATTGAGTACAAAGTGAAGAAGCGCGGCGGGATTCTTCCGCTGACGAACGAGCTTTTGGCCGATTCGGATCAGAATTTGGTGGCGTATATCACGAACTGGATTGGTCGCAAGGCTATATTTACGCGGAACATGCAGATTATCCGCCTGCTGAAGACGCTGCCTAAGCAAGATTTGGCGAACTTTGGGGACATCAAATCTGTGCTGAACGTAGGTTTGGACCCATCCATCAGCAATACATCGACCATTTTAACCAATCAGGACGGTTATAACTGGCTGGATCAACTGGTGGACAGCCAAGGACGGCCATTGCTGCAGCCGGATATTACGCAAGCGGGTGGGTATCTGTACAAAGGTCGCCGCATTGTGGTGGTAGCAAACAAGCAATTGCCTAGTGATACCGTCAACGGTAAAGCGCCTATCATTATCGGTAACCTGAAAGAACTGATTGTGCTGTTTACACGCAAATTCTTCGAGCTGGCCAGCACCAAAGAGGGCGGCGACGCCTGGAGACGGGACACCACGGAGTTCCGGGCCATTATGCGTAACGATATCAAGATTTGGGACCCGGGCGCGGCAATTTTCGGTCAACTGGACATTACGGACGAAGTATAGGGGCTTAATGCCCCTTTTCTAATACAATAGCCGGATGAACCGGCAGAAGGAGGCCATTCATGGCTAAAACACCAGAAATGTATGAGGTTCTGAAGGTATTCCGGGATAAAGAGACCCAAAAACGCTATAGTGTGGGCGCTTCGTACCCTGGAGACTCCCCGGAACGTATTGCGGAGCTGCAGGAGCGGGGCTATCTGGCGGCTGAACCGCAGACGCCGGAAGCCCCGAAGGCCGCAGAGAAGAAGGGTAAAGCGGGCGAGGTGACGCCGGATGCTGACGACACTGGCAAAAGCTAGACTGCTGGGTGTTGATCCGGCAGGCGATATGCCAGATGCAGAGCTGACGGCGCTGCTTACCGTAGCTTCCGCAGCGATTGAGGAGAAGTGCCGCCGGAGGTTCAAGCTCCAGCAGTACACCGGGCGCGTGAATGGGATGCGCGGGCAGTATTTGTATCTGCCTAACTATCCCGTGCACTCCATTTCCATCTATGAAAAGCCGGAGCACCCCTTTACTGATGTTGAGACGCTGGATAATGGCATCTTTTTCCGGCGCTGCGGCTGGCCGGGCGGGGAGCGCGGGCTGTCGGTGACCTACACCGCCGGTTACGTGCTGCCGGAGGATGCTACGGAGGATAACCCGTCCACGCTGCCGGAAACGTTGGAGTATGCCTGTGTGCTGATGGCAAAACACCTTCAGCGGGAGCCGGGGGTTACTTCGGAGCGAGTTGGGGATATCTCGGTTGCATATGCGGCAGCGGAAGCAGACATGCCGATGGCGGTTAAAGCGCTGATTGCGCCGCATATCCGGCCGGAATTGTGAGGTGAGGACATGGCGACACCAAGACGGCGGGCAACTGGAGTCCGGGTACAGGTGACCGGTGAAGAAAACCTGCGGGAACTGGCCGAACGAATGAAGGCCATCACTGAAAAACGGGTGGTTGTTGGCATCCAGGGCAATGAGGAACTGACCGTGATCGGTATCGTGCATGAGTTTGGTTCAGCGCCGAAGCACATCCCGGAGCGCTCATTTATACGAACCGGGAAAATTAAATCTCGGCCTATCATCAATAAGCTGGTTAAGGCTGGCGTGACTGAAATTGCCTTCGGCCGTAAGACGCCGCAGGAGCTTTACCAGGAGATCGGAGAGGCCGGGCTGGAAAAGACTAAGGCGAACTTTGACCGGATCAAACAGCCGCCACTCAGCGCCATCTATGCCAGTCATAAGCGGGGGCGTAAGCTTCTGCAGGCGGAAGAAATGCGGTTAAAAGATGCGTTATCCTGGGCCGTCATTGCCCGCGCACGAAGGGGGCCATGACGATGAGAAATTTTAAGTTTGCTGGCGTGGTCCGAAAGTATTTCCGGCCGTATACCCTGGTGCGAGACAGTGGCGGTTCATGGGTGAAGGGTAAATGGGTACCGTCCCCGCCGGAGCGTGTGCAGCGGAGCGGGAGCATTCAGCCAGTCAGCGTCCGCCTGCGGGCCACAGAGGGCGGCGACTACACCGAGACGGACCGTATGCTCTACACAACAGCCACGCACAGCACCGGGGAGCGTATCGAGTACCTGGGCGTACAGTACATCGTTGCAGAGTCGCCGGACCGCGAGTATAGCGACGTCAATCAATATTTGCTCAGAAAGGTGGTCGCCAATGCTCCCGTTTGAGGATATTCGGGTTTCTATTGTTGAAGGGGTGGAGGTGGCCACCGGAGGGCTGGTGATCGAGATGAACGGCGGCGGGGATATTCCTCCCGGTGATTTTTTGACTTACAGCTTTATCGGTGGATTTGAGTCCTCCGGTGGGCAGCCTGTCATAACCCAGCAGGCCGGGCAGCAGTACAGACGGGAGACGGTGACCTTTACCGTCTCTTTTAACTGCTATGCCGATGATTCGGATGTCGCCATGGTTAACGCAATGCGAGCGCGGGACTGGTTTAAAATGACGGGCCGTGAGCTGCTGAAGGACACTTTAGACGTTGTGGTTACCGAGATTGGAGAAATTCAAAATCGGGATATCAATATAGGCGAAGAGTGGGAGCGGCGGCAGGGATTTGACGTTGAGCTTCGGGCAACGGATCTAGTGATTACCGATTTAACCGGCTGGATCGAGACAGCACCAATACAAAGGAGTGATTATGTTGAGCATTAGTGATGTGACAGTAACCATTGCCGTACTTAAGCCGACACCTATTCTGGGTGGATTCGGTAAGCCCCTGATTTTGGGCAGCAGCGCGGCAGGCAAGGATTTTAAGAATTACGCGGATATCGACGCGGTGAAGGTGGATTACGCAGCCAGCACGGAGGAATACAAGGCGGCATTTGCTCTATTTGCCCAAAAAAATCCGCCTGCAGAGGTGGCGATTGTCTCCCGCAAGACCGGAGCAAGCCCGGTTCTGTTGGCGGATCTGCTTCCGACGCTGTTCCTAAAGGATTGGCATTTTTTGATTACAACCACAACCACGGTGGAGGATCTAATTTTGATTGCTGATGCCGTGGAGGCGGATAAATCCCGGCAGTTCGTGGCTCGGACCAGCAGCAAGGCGGACCTAGCGACCATCAAGGCAAAGAGCTATGACCGCACAGCGGTAATCTATCATACGATCGTCAATAACTATCCTGATGCGGCTTGGGTGGGCGCTGTCGGTAGTTTGCCGGTTGGGTCCGTGACATGGAAGGGCTGGACGCTAGTCGGTATTGCGCCGATGGATATCGACACATCAGAGCTGAATGCAATCCACGGCCTGGGTGCCAACACCTATGTGACCAAGGCAGGCACCAATGTCACCAGCGACGGCCGGGCGGTCAGCGGGGAGTTCATCGACTTTATCCACAGTCAGGACTTCATTGTGTTTTCTATCCAGTACGCGGTGCAGGATCTATTTAACCAGGCCCAAGCAGCCCTGAGTAAAATTCCGTATGACAACCGCGGCATTGCGCAGATTGAGAGCGCGGTGCGGACGGTGCTGCAGCGGGCTTACTTGCAGGGCATGATTGCGGCGAATGATGATGGCGTACCGTTGTACAATACGACTTTCCTACCGCGTTCGCAGGTTGACCCGGCGCAGGTTGCCGCCCGTAACTATCCGGACGGACAATTTGAGTTTGTCATTGCTGGAGCAGTTCACACTGCCGTGATTCGCGGTACAATCAAATTTGCATAAGGAGGAATCAACGTGGCAGGAGAAGTTAAAACATATGATTCGATGGACGTCACCACTATTGTGGATGGCGTCTTTTTGACGGGATTTGGTGAGGATTTGGTGACGGTTGCCAAGGATGAGGAGCAGTATACGACAGCGGTAGGCGCTCAGGGAGATGTCGTGAGGAACAAAGTGAACAATCCCTTGGGGACCATCACCGTTACACTTCAACGAACTAGCCCACAGGTTCAGTATCTTGACGGGTTGGCGAATAGTGGGCAGTTGGTTCCTGTTTCTGTAATCTTTTCAGGGACGCCAAAGGAAACGAATATCGCCACACAGGCATATCTCAAAAAGCCAGCGGACCGGGAGTATGGATCGGAAGCGGGCGATAAGTCGTATGAGTTCCAGTGCCTTGATCTGAGCATGAACTAATCAATCAAAATCCGAGAGGGGTAATTTAATTGGCAACTTTTCAACAGAAAAAGATAACCACAAAATCCGGTAAGGAATATACGTTGCAGCATCCGGGGGTACGTAACGTGACCAAAATCACGGACCGGGTCAAGAACAAACACGGTATTCCTTCTGACGAACGGCTTGCAGAGGAAATGCTGCAACATGTCATCGTAGAACCCAAGATGCGGCTTGACGATTTTGATTCGTATATGGAAATGACGGAGATTGTCGGTAAAGCCTTTGCCTTCATTACGGGCCAAGACGACGAGCCGGAAGACGATGCCGAGGATCAGTAAGACCGAAGCCAAGCGCCGCGCAGAACAAAACTGGAGTCAGTGGCGCTTGCTGCTTTCGGACATGGGGATTACCTATTCTGACCTATTAGTTATGGATGATGATGATATAGCCGAGGCGAATGCGGCCTTAGATATCCATATCAAACAGCAAAAAGAACTGAATAAGAGCAAGAAATAGGCGTCCTTCGGGGCGTCTTTTTCTGCTGGAAAGGAGGGAACACATGGCAGGCGGAATTATTGGGTCACTCATGTATGCGGTGGGATTCAAATTTAACAGCAAGGGTATTGACGATGCAGATTCAAAGGTTGGCAAGTTAACCAAAGGCGTAGTCGGATTAGGCGCGGCGGGCGGTGCGGCGCTGGTTGGTATCGGAGCTGCTGCACTCGGCGCAGCATCAAACTTCGAGAGCGCCATGTCCAAGGTGCAGCTCACGACCGGGCAGACCACAGACCAAATGGAAGCTACCCGGGGAATCGCCATGAACTTGTACAATGATAATTTCGGTGAGAACTGGGATGATCTTGGGAGCAAAATAGCCGATGTGTCAAAGGCAACCGGACTTACAGGCGGTGCCTTGGAAACTGCCTCCCGTGAGGCGATGCTGTACTCAGATAAATTTGACGGTGATGTTACGGAGTCCATTGCCGGAGTATCGGTTGCCATGAAAAACTTTGGAGTAACCAGCACTGAAGCTTTTAACCTACTGACACAAGGGCAGACCAACGGCACCAACACACAGCAAGATATGCTGGGGAGCATTAATGAATATTCCCAAGCGTTTGCGAGTATGGGTTTCACCATGGAAGATACCATGGGGTATTTAAATAACGGGATGCTTGCTGGCGCCAGAAGCACGGACTTGCTTGGGGATGCAATGAATGAGTTCTCCATTCAGTCCATAGAGGCAGGTGGGACCGCAGAACAATCGTACGCAGCCCTGGGTTTAGATTCAAAAAAGATGATGGCGACCTTTTCCAAGGGTGGCCCAGCAGCAAAAGCGGCGTTTAAAGATATCGTATCCATGATTACCGACGTCGCGGACCCGGTGCAACAAAATACTATCGGGGTCGGGCTGTTCGGGACACAGTTCGAGGAATTGGGGATTAAGGCGTTTTCGGCGTTGGACGATGTGAACACAAGTTTTGACCAAAACAAGGATTCGGCTGCCAATCTGTTCAATTCCTTTACCAGCATCGGGGATTCGTTCCAATACTTCAAACGCCATATTGAAACGGGAATATTAATTCCCATCGGGCAAAAGCTGCTGCCGTATCTTAGTATGTTTGGGTCCTGGATATCCAGCCATCAGTCAGAAATTGCTGCCTTCGGGGCTATGATCGGCAACGGCTTAGGTGCAGCTATTGAAAAGGTGAGCGGCTGGGTAAAGGCGGCTGTACCGTACTTGCAGGAGTTTGGTGCGCAGGCCGCGCAGGCTTTTGGCTACCTTGTGGATAAAGGTAAAGAGCTGTGGACGGCGATCCAACCGATAGTTACCTTAATCGGTACTCAACTGGTCGCGGCTGCTGTCGCCCTTTGGCCGGAGATCCAGAACATAGCCGGGAAAATCGGTGAAGTGGCAAAATCAATATGGGAGTGGGAACCGTTCATTCCTATCATATCCGGTATTGCTGCAATACTCTTAACCTACAAAACAGCTATGGTTGCAGTATCGACGGCAACCAAGATAGCGGGGTTAGCCACAAAGGTGTGGTCAGGTATCACCAAAGCGTTCACCGCCGTACAGACAGCGTTCAACGCGGTGATGGCAATGAACCCGATTGCGCTTGTTGTGCTGGCCCTTGTAGGGCTTGTTGTGGCGCTGACCGTGGCTTATAAGCGTTCAGACAAGTTCCGCGCGTTCGTTGACAAAATGTGGGCCGGGATCAAAACAGCGACCATGGCAACCCTTAATTTTTTCAAAGTGACGGTGCCGAAGTACTTTATGATAGCCTTCAATGCCGTAACAGGGTTTTTGAAGAAGTGGGGCATTACGATATTGGCCGTCATTGGTGGACCCATTACCATGATTGCACTCCTGGTGTACAAAAATTGGGATAAGATCAAAGCCGTGACCGTAGCCGTATTTACGGCCGTCTGGAACTGGCTTAAATCCGCCTGGGACTGGATTAAAACTACTGTGTCCAATGGGGCGTCTGCCGTCTGGAACGCCGTAACCGGAGCCTGGAACAAGGTGATGGAAGTTACCGGGTCCATTTTTACAGCGGTCTGGAACAAGATCAAGTCGATCTGGAGCAGCATTACCGGTTCAGTGTCCGGCGCGGTGTCGAATGTTTGGAGCGCCATTAAGGGAGCCTGGGACCGGGTGTTTGATACAACCAATTCTCTTATGACGAAAGTCTGGAACAAGATCACAGGGATATGGGGGCAAATTGTCAGCGGGATCAAAGGCATAGGCACCAAACTCCTGACGGCTGTTACTGATATGTGGGGTACTGTGACGGGATTTTTCGAGGGCATCAATCTGTATGAGATCGGCGCAGATATTATTCAAGGGCTGATTAATGGTGTGGGGTCCATGGCTTCAGACCTTATGACTAAAGTTGAGGAAATGGGAGTCAACTTCGGGAAAAAAGTAAAGAAATTTTTTGGATTCAAAACCTCTGCTAGTGTGAGCGTTGAAACGACTGATGCCGTTTTAGGTGCTGGCATTGACGGAAGTAATGCCAACGGATTAGCCTACGTCCCATTTGACGGCTATATTTCTGAGCTGCACAAGGGAGAACGCGTACTGACAGCAAAGGAGAACGAAGAATACTCCCGTTACACACCTGAGACAGCTCCAGCTCGGACAACGAACAACCGAAGTAATACGGAGTTTAACCCGGTGTTTAATATTTCTGTTCAAGGCAGCGCCGACAAACAGACCTTAGCTAACCTCCGCGAAACAATCCGCAGAGAGATGCAGGAAGTCTTTGAATCTCATATGCGTAGTGCTGGAATGGATGGTGTATAATGGCGCTCATTGACGGCAAGTACATTACGGTTCAATCCGAAAGCCCTGATTTCCCCGTTACGGCTACCGAGCAGCCGGTCGAAAAGGGCATCAACCTTGTGGACCATGTTCAGGCGCAGGCCCGCACCATCTCCCTGTCAGGCATAATATCCGGCCCGGACGCTGCGAAGACCCGGGCATATCTCATTACGGCTAAGGATAAAGGCCAGATTGTCAAATATGTCGGGCGGAATGCCTTTACCGGCATTATTACCGGATTCAGCACGCCTACGGATTACACCACCGCTAACGGCATGACTTTTTCCCTGGAGCTGCGTGAGATCCGGATTGCCGCATCTTCCTATGTCGATACGCTGCCGCCGCCGATCAAGGCCCAGGCGGCGCCAATCGTAAACAGCGGAACCAAGCAGACCAAGGACAAATCGAGCAAAGACAAACCAAAGGACAAAGGTAAGGGCAAGGACAAGGATAAAGACAAAAATAAGGACAAGGTTGAAAAGGTTAAATTCAAAAGCGGAAGTAAGTGGAACAAGTGAGGTGATCCGTGTGAATGGAGTACATTGAAATTGAAAAGGGCCTAATTCCATACCGGTTTGATATCTCTATTGCTGATGAAACATTTACGTTTGAGGTTCACTACAATCCGGATTATGATTTCTTCACGGTGGATCTGAGCCGGGATGGGGAAGCATTGGTGTACGGGGAAAAGCTGGTATATGGTCAGACGCTGTTCTACGATGTGCAGGACAATCGGTTTCCCAAACTGCCTATCGTCCCCTATGATCAGTCAGAGAAAAGCACAGCAGTAACCTGGGAGGCGCTCGGTGTGAGCGTCTTTCTTTACGTCTGGGAGGATGAATCCGATGGCGAAGAATAACTTTGGCCGGGTCGCTGAGATCATGACCGGCAATATGTCCTTTGCCCTGAGCAGATATAGCATGGAAGGCAACATACCCTTTGACAATGATGCGCTGCCCAATGAATCGGAGCTGCGGCTCTGGAATCTGGCGCAGACCACCATTAACAATGTCAGGCGTAACGGGGTGCTGATGGTCAATGCAGGCTATACCGGAGATATCGGCATCATCCTTCATGGCCGTATATCGGCGGTGCGGACGCGCTGGGAGGGCGTGGACAAGGTGACCACGATTAATGTCCTGGATAGCGAGGATCTGAGCAAGCGGGAGGTAACAGAAATCGCCTTTGCGAAGGGGACCCTTGCCAGTGCGATCATTAAGCAGATGGCCGGATACATCGGCTTGCCGGTGGCGCAAATGACACTGAACCAGGATTACCGATACCAGGACGGCTACACCGCGAAGGGTAAGGTCACCGACATCATTACGGAGGTCTGCAAGGACTGCGGGACGACGGTCTACATCAATCAGAGCAAACTCTATGTCCGCAACTTGCGCAGCGGCGCGGATGCGGTCTTTGCGCTGTCGCCACAAACGGGCTTAATTGGCAGCCCGGAGTATTTCGAGGATAACGGCATCAAGGGATATAAGATCCAAGCACAACTGCAACGGCGATTAACGACGGCATCGGTCATTAACCTGACCTGCCGGGAGTTTTCCGGTAAGCTGCATGTTCGGAGCGGGTGCCATAAGTTCAGCAATACCGGAGATTTTGTGACGGAAGTGGAGGCGATTATGTGAGTAAAACAGACCCGGCCGGAGCGCTGGCCCGTATACTGGGCGGTCATGGGGCCAAGCAGGCAGACGGGATCAACGTGGCGCTGCCTTGCAAGGTGATTACCTTTGACCCGGCGACGTTGACCGCCGCCGTGCAGCCTTTGCTTAAGCTATTTGGCAGTGATCCGGCACAGATTATGTCCGTACCGGTGGCCGGACAAAAGTTCAAATTCAAATTAGACATCGACATCGGCACCGGCAAAAAAACGCAGGAATTTGAAACGGTCATGCGCCCGGTCTTGTCTCCAGGTGACACCGTGTATGTTGTCTGTGCGGACGCTGAGATTAAAAATACACTGTCCGGCCGTGTGGCCGCACCAGACTCCGGCCGCCGACACAGCCGCATGGATGCTGTGATTGTGGGGGTGATGCCATGCTCTCTGTAAAGCTTGATGATACTGGGGATATCGTCATTGACGCCGGGCAATTGCAAATGATGTCCGGCCCGCTGGAGATCGCGCAATCGTGCCGGTTGATCCTGGGTGTGCAAAAGGGTGAATGGTTCCTGAATCCAGAGCTGGGCATTGATCATAAAAAGTTTCTGGGGAAAGGCGTGTCCCGTGATGAAATGCAGGACGAAATCAGAGCCGGGCTGCTCCAGGAACCGAGAATACAAACGGTGGATACCATTGACTTTGATTTTAACCGGCAGCTCCGGCAGCTTGTCGTATCGTTTACCGCAACGGGCATCAATGGAGAGATCATAACAGTAGAGGGGGTGGAAATTGGTGGATGATCAGGGCTTTAAGCGCCAGCGGTTCGCGGAGATTTTTGCTGATGTTGCGGATAAAGCGAAGGAAGTATTTGGCGAAGAGCTGGATACTTCCGAAAAATCGCCCATGGGTATGATCCTACGTTTATTTGCCTGGCACTTAAGCAAGGCAGACGAGCGCCTGGAGGATGTGTATAATGCCGCTTCGCTTAATATGTCAACCGGTGTCAACCTCTACAAGTTGGGCGGCAATGATGGGCTTTCGGTCTATAGCGAGGAATATGCTTCCGGCTACATCACTGTGACCGGCACGGCGGGTTATGAGCTGCTTGCGGGGTTCTTGGTGGCTACAGCTACCGGGGTACGATTTGAAACCACAGAAGCCGTCAAGCTTTCTGCTGCTGGAACCGGGACCGTGGAGATTATGGCTGTGGAGATGGGAGCCGCAGGCAATGTGCCGGCCGGCACTATAACCGTAGTCGTCAACCCTAATCCGGATGTTGTATCCGTCCATAATGCCCAGCAGACCCAGGACGGCCGTGACCGGGAAACGGATGCAGCTTTCCGTGAGCGCGTGCTACAACGGCGCCAGAATCCCGGTACGAGCGGTAACAAAGCCGACTATATGCGGTGGAGCCGGGATGTCGCAGGCGTGGGGGCGGCTAAGGTCTTCCCGCTATGGGCCGGACCGAAGACGGTCAAGGTGGTGATTGCGGACAGCGACAAACTGCCTGCTTCGGCGGGGTTAGTGCAGCAGGTACAAGATTATATTGATCCAGCTCCGGGACAGGGAGAAGGCCAAGCCCCTATCGGCGCGGTGGTCACAGTGTCGGCAGCCAAAGCCAAGACGGTTAATATCGAGGCTACGGTGGTCTTAGCTTCAGGTTACGCGCTGCAGGACGTCATGGATCATTTCCGCTCAAAGGTGGAAGAATGGCGCGAAAAGGCTGCATTCGTGGTGTCCTACGTCAGTCATGCCGTGATTGGTGCGCTGTTATTAGGCACTGATGGCGTCTTGGACTATTCAGCCTTGACCCTGAACGGAAGCAGTGCGAATATTGCGCTTGCTGATGAAGAGGTGCCGTTGCTTGGTACCGTTAACCTGGGGGTGTAATATGGCTTATCCAGATGATGTGGATGTATTTACCGAGAAGTTGAACAAAAGTCAAACCGGCCGTGATTATGTGGTGGAGGAACGGATTGCGATTGCTGGCGGATATTTTGACGGCCTCCTTCGCCATGACAATATCAATAATAAGACGATTCGTGTATACACTGGCCCCCGCTTCACCGGGGAGGAGATTCGGAATTACAGCGTATCCTTTCCCGACGCGACACCATGGCGGCGGATCATTAGAATATTCACGGCTGCCCCTGAAGTCTATGTGACCTACGAGACGCCGGGCGATACCGTGGAGGCCGATGATATCAACGCTGTCCAGGTATCTATTACAGCCACTCAGACCGAGGTGGAACGGTATAAGGCCAGCGGGCAGATAGACGGCGGATCATTTACGAGAGAGGTGTAACATGGCACAAACTATTCAGATTAAACGGGGTACGCGGGCAGAGCTGACCACTTACGGGGCGCTAAAGGCTGGTGAGTTGGGTTTCTGTACGGACACGAAAGAAATTTACATCGGAGACGGCACCTCTAATTCCATGGTAGGCCGGGCGCTGTCCGGTCCGGAAGCTTCGCGTCCTGCAGCCGCTTCGGTAGGCCGCCTCTATTACGTCACGAGTGGGGCCAACATGGGCTATTTGTACTTTGACAGTGGCTCTGCATGGGTCCGCGTCAATGTGCTCTCTCTGGCAGATCTTACCGGTTCGATAGATAACGTTGCCGATGGAACCACGTATGCCAAAGTACTTAAGGCGGACATCACCGCAGGCCATCCCAATAAAGTATCGGATGGCACGAATACGAAGACAGCAGCGGAGATTGCAACGCACATTAACGACGCTGCCAAGCACCGGCTGATCAATGATACCGGGGCAGCCATTACAGATCTATGGTCGGCGCAGAAAATCAAAAACGAGATTGAGCTGGCCAAGCATAATATCGAGCCGCAGGCTTCCGTTAAAGATCAAAACCTGACGGCCCCGCCTGCAAGCCCGGCGGAAACGGACCGCTATATTATCCCTGCTGGGGCTACCGGTGCATGGGCAGGAAAAACGAATCAGATTGCAGAGTACACCTCTGGAGCCTGGGCGTATTATGTTCCGGCTGTGGGCTGGACCGCTTATGTGGATGATGAGCAGAAGATATATAGCTGGAACGGGACCGCTTGGGTGCGCACCGGCGGGGCGCTACAGACCATTACGGCGGGAAATGGCTTAACCGGCGGCGGGCAGGCGGATAGTGTAACGCTGACCGTGGGGGCTGGCAACGGGATTACGGTAGGTGCAACAAGCGTAGCAGCAAAGCCGGGCAAGGGCATCCTGGTCAATGCGACAGGCATAGAGGCTAATATAGACAGCGAAAGCCTTGTCTATGATGCAGCGAACGGAAATCGCCTGATGGTCGCAGCCATTGACGGCGGGACATTCTAGAGAGCGGGTGAGGTGATATGGCGAGAAAAGCACTAATACAGATTCGACGCGGCTTGGAATCGGCAATAGGCACTCTTGCTGCCGGGGAGCTGGGTTATTGTACCGACACTAACAAACTGTATATCGGGTCCACGGCAGGCAATGTGCTGCTGGTGGCTGCGCAGACAGCGGGCGATATGCTTAAAAGTATCTATGACACGAACAATGACGGTAAGGTGGACTTTGCTGCTGTGGCTGACAGCGTTCCCTGGTCCGGGGTGGCGGGTAAGCCTGCTGCTCTGCCTGCCGCTGGAGGATCAGCGGATGCTATAAATATGTTAGATACTCGAGCGGTAGCCGACAAACCCGGTGAACTTCAATCCAAAAAATTGACGGGAGCATTTAAAGCATTGACTGCCGTGGGCAATCCTCCGGTTTCCGCTTCGGGGATGTATGTATATGTGCTTAACGTAGCTGGCTGGTCTTCCAATGAACCCTCCGGGGGCTGGCCGGTGCAGATTGCAGTGGGCGGGAATGGGCTAGCCTTCAGGCAAGGCGTGAGTGCGGAAGCCTGGGGGAGCTGGACAGCACTTTCCAAGCAGGGCGCGTTAACCTGGAACCAGCTCAAGGGGGTGTAAACAATGCCTTACGGTGATTCCAAGTATGGAACCTTGCTCTTCTCCGGCAGCTCCGATATAGACCAGCCCGGCGGCATAGTGGCCCCGGATATTAGCAAGCAGCTTCCTGATGTGTACAATAAAGCCGGTAAACTCCGGCAATTGCTTGATATTTTTTCTGAGCAAATTACGCAGCTGAATAATCGGGCCGAGGAAGTCCGGGTGCAGTATGCAGTGGAAACAGCAACCTTCAGTCTTGGACGGTGGGAGCGGGAATTTGGGATAAGCATTGACCCTTCAAAGTCTCTTGCTACTCGCCGGGAATTGATATCTGCCAAGTTACGCGGGATCGGAACCACCACGGAGCAGATGATCCAGCGAACAGCATCTGCATTTTCTGGTGGTGATGTGATGGTTGAAGAAGTACCCGGAGAGTATCGGTTTGTTGTCCGGTTCGTGGGAACGCTGGGCATTCCTTCTAACATGGCAGGTCTGATTCAGATTTTGGAGGAAATTAAGCCTGCACACCTGGTCTATGATTTTGCGTATACCTATACCTTCTGGGACTCCCTGAATTTCCTCACATGGACCGCTGCACATGAAAAAACCTGGAACGAACTGAGAGTATATGAATAGGAGTGTGAGTCATGAAGACAACGGGGAATCTTGGGCTGAAGAAGCCGGAAGGAACAGATAACGTAGATATAGCGGATATAAACGGAAATATGGATATCCTCGATACCGCGGTTAAGACCGTGCAGGACCATACTGCCGATACAGTCAAGCATATTACGGCGGCTGAACGCACGACTTGGAATGCCAAGGCATCTACCGCCGTTGCCACTACGGCCGCAGCCGGACTGATGGACGCAGCAGACAAGGCGAAACTGGATACAGTGGCTGCCGGGGCTAATAAGTATGTGCATCCCAATCATACCGGGGATATAACCAGTACGGGGGATGGTGTGACTTCAATTGCTCCGGGGGTTATCGTAGATGCTGACGTTAACAGCGCCGCCGCCATTGCCTGGAGTAAGCTCAGTAAGTCGGGAGCATCCCTTGCCGACCTGCCGACACGTTCTGCCGCAGATCTTACCAGTGGGACGCTTCCAGCAGCAAGGCTTCCGGCGGCTACAGGTGATGTAACTTCCCCAGCAGGTAGTAATGTATTTACTTTGACACCGGGAATTATCGTGGATGCTGATGTTAGCAACGCAGCACAGATCAATGCTACAAAGATCGGAACAGGAGGGATTACCAATACTGAGTTTGGATATTTGGACGGAGTGACGGGAAATATTCAGTGGCAGTTGGACGCAAAATCTGGAATTATTGATTATGTTCGTCAACCTGCATATTCACTGACAGCCGGAACCGGGGCGACCTACACGGTCACTCTCACACCAGCCCCGGCCAGTATTGCAGAGGGGTTCGGGATTACTATCGTTCCGCACATAGTTAACGCTGCTAACCCTACGGTGAATATCAACGGCCTGGGAGCGGTCGCGCTCAAGGATCAGAAGGGCGTCGCATACGCCGCCGGGAAACTGCTTGTAGGTAAACCCTATATGTTCCGCAAGGTTGGAACGGATTTTTTGGCAGATAGCGCGGGTGGCTCCGGTAATGCAGTAGCTGGGGATATCCGCGCGGGAAAAACGGCGGCAACGGATGCGGGAGATGTAATCGGCACACTGCCTGTACAAACCGGAGGGACGGTAACGCCAGGACCTACCGCGCAAGTTAAGGCGGCGGGAATTTATGACACTGCAATTACGGTTGCGGGTGTAGCCGTTCCTGCGGCTAATGTACTGGCCGGAACAACTATCGCAGGAACTCCGGGCACCATGCCAAATAGAGCCAACGATCAACCTACCGGATACATGTGGGCTAATGGTACTGGAGATTTCGCAGTAGGGTTCCCCAAAGGGGCGTATCTGACTGATAGTGGTTTTGGGGCTGGTATTGCTTCTGTATTACTGCAAGACCCCGACTTTAATCCTGCCAACATCCCGGAGGATATCAATATCTTCGGTCTCCAGGGAGGCATTCCACGCCGGGGTGCTTATACCAACGCGCTATCGACAGGGTGGGACGGCAATCAAGTGTATATCCGTATTCCAGGAGGTGTATACCAGAATAATTCCGGCCAAGGGACGCCTGAAATCGTACTGAGTGCTGCTCAAGCCCGTGCTGACGGTAATATCGTACCAAGCAATATACGTAACGGTACCTGGATCTATGGTACTCTCGGTACCTTGATGCCTGTAGGTCACAGTACAATAAGTACGGGAACTCCCGGAGCTGGCGCCCCTGCCAGCGACTGGTATGAACTGTTCAGGATCCCAGGCGGAGGACGCTATGCTAATATGATGGGCTCCATAAACTGGGGGATATCTGGAAACGGGCAAACAAAACAAGGGGTATTTTTCTATATGCGTGACGAAGCTGGTATGAATGTCAAATTACATGGGGGCTATGTAACGGGTAACTATCACGATGAAATAACCTATAGCGGCTTTTATTTGGATAAGGCAGAACGCCGCATTACCACTTATGCCACTTCGTTTAGTGTTACGCCTGATACCGGTAACTGGTCTCGTTGGTATACAGATATCGGAAATAATGGAGCGATTCCCGGAGGCTTCAACACTAACGGACAAATCATATTCTACTGCTATATTGAGAATAGTCTTGGCGGCGGATACACATATATGAGTGCGAATGGTGAACTTGTCTATGGCTAAGGGGGTGTAGGAATGAAGACAACAGGGAATCTCGGACTGAAGAAGCCGGACGGAACGGATATTGTTGATATTAATGATTTGAACGGGAACATGGATATTTTGGACACCGCAGTCAAGGCTGTACAGACTCATACAACCGACACCGTCAAGCATATTACCGCAGCCGAGCGTACAACTTGGAATGCCAAAGCAAATAAATCAGAAGTGGCAGTGAATCGGGTAGTTGCCAAGGATGTGGCCATTTTTGAGCAAGGGCCTTCCCCTCAAACGATAGCTAGCTTCACCCCACCTTCTAAAGGGGTGTATACTGTCAAAACGTATATTAGAGTCACGCAACCAACGGATAATGTACAGGTGGCACTTCGATATGGTGATAATCCAGAAATCTATAACTATACGATTCTTGCTCCCACTCATTTAGATGCAGGAGATTATTCTTTTGTTCCTGTAACCTTTCTAGCGGCTGCTGGAAAAACTATCGAAGTGGGTGCGCTGGGTTCATGGACCCCGAATATTGTGTTTGTGTCTGCCATTATTACGGAGGAGGGTTAAGCGTGCTCATTTTACCTAGTTTCTATGGAGAAGCCTATGGGTCGAATCAACTCTTGGCCTATATTCATATGCAGGATTTAACAGCTTTATATGCAGGTCTTCGGATAACGATCAAAACCCTCAGTGCATCGACAGGTCCTGTCACGCTTAACCTCAATAATCTCGGGTATAGGAGTGTTAAAAGTTCTAACGGAAACGTGGCCAAACTGGCGGAAGGCGGTGTATACACGCTAGTTTATGACGGCACGGCTTTTATCTTACAGGGTGAAGGAGGTGGTGTTGATTTAGGCGGATCTTCCGCAGAGCCGCACAATGTAATAAACGGGGCCACTTTCTGGTCAAGCATGAGCGATGAAGAACAAGTCGGGACGGTGCAACACTACGGAGGCGAGACAATTTACTGTGAGGTATATAATCCATCGCCTGGTCAACTAGAGATAAAACCATGGGACTTCGGAACGGGCTTCATTGATAGTGATACCGTATTTTCCATAGCTGACGGATCTTATATTTCTTCAAGTATTATGGCGGGACAAAACATGCTGGGATTAGTAGGTAGTGCTACGAATGATGCTACAGCGGTTGCGAGTGATATCAAGTCAACGAAAACAGCCTATGTCAACGGCAACAAGGTCAAAGGGACGTACAACCCTCCGGTTTTACGTCATTATTCAAGCGGCGTACCGATGACAGTCGCCTATGGTGTAAGAGTTGATTTCCTGACACTGCCCGCCAGCCCAGAGGGAGTATTCGCAATTTGTCCTGATATGGAATATTTCGTTCAGATAGGTGGATATGGACGTCTGTGGCTGGTTGATGACGGCAATCGAGAGGTTGTCATTATCACGACTCTAGGCAGCACAGCAGCCATTATCGCCCTTATGTTTTCGCAATCCGGTAAGATGCACCGAAATGTCGGCGGACTGGCGCTTGCACAGCTTAACTTGCCTGCGGGTTTCAATATCTATGGCCAGCTAAGATTCAGCATCCAAGGAACAGCGTCCGGGGAAACTTGTTTCTATAACGTATCCGGGTATGCAATCAGGTGAATTGTTCCGTCACAATTCGACATAATATTCCAATCTATGACGCCCTTCATAGGCGTTTTTATTTTGCCCTCGGATCCCCGGGGGCTATTTGACTTTAGGGAGAGGGGAGCGGGGGAATGGATAGCAATAGCGTCACAAATTTAGAGAAACTGCTGCCGCTCGCAGACAAATACGGCCTTGCTTATATCGTGGCTCTGGTGCTGGTCTTTATTGTCTTTGGTTTTGTGAGAGACATCCGGCGGGGGAACCTGGTTACGCGTGATCTGCTGGACCGCGCAGAAGAGGACAGGGACCGGCTGCAGGCGATTCTGGACAAAGAGCGGGCCGACTTTATGGCGCCAACACTGGAAGTGCTGCAGAGACTCAAAATAGATCATTCCGCCAATAACGGCAATGATGAGGACAGGGGTGGATAACGTGTTGAGTAATTGGATCAAACGAATATTCCCCGGATACCGTGACAGAGAAAGAGAGCTGCATCAAGCATCCGGCCGGGTTACGGTCTCTATTCGCCGTTATAAAGATGCGTCCAAGGAGATTCAGGAGGAAATCGAGAACAACGGCTTCGCAGAATTTTTAATTTACGACAGGAGTGTTAATCATGGGGGGCACTGATATCTTGCTGTTAATTGCATATGGTATTTCATTCATCTGTGCGTTGCTGCTTATGGCCGCGCTTTTTTTGTACTTCCGCAAGAGATTCCGGGCGCGGGTGGTCAGTCTCTTTATGCTGGCGGCGTTCTCCTTCCTGGGAGCATACACCGTTAAGATGGCTGTGGCCTTTTGGATTCGATTTTCAAACGTCACCGGTGGGGATGCCGTCTATGCAGCGCTTAAGTCTACAGCTTGGGCCGTAGCACAGACCGGCACCACATTGGGACTGGTGATTCTGACTGTGCTTATGTACACCAAACGACAGGATCTGTTCCTCTCATTCCCGGCGGTTAAGAGAGAGGAGGCGAAGCGGGATGCTGACGCTTGATCAAGTTAAGCTAAAATCCTTACCGCGTCTATCCGGACTGCATCCAGTCCTTGTGGCGGCTACCGTCGCGCTAATTGAGCGCTGCTATACCCGGGGGGTAAATATAGTCATTACTCAGGGCTTCCGTAGTAAAGCGGAGCAGGACGCTCTATATGCACAAGGTCGGACGAAACCGGGGAGCATTGTTACCAATGCCAAAGGCGGGACCAGCAACCACAATCACGGATTAGCCATTGACTTCGGGCTTCTTCTCCCGGATGGCCGTACTGTATCTTGGGACACGCTGCGAGATGGTGACAAGGATAGTCTGCCGGACTGGTCAGAAGTGGTTGAAGAGGCAAAGAAGCTCGGACTTTCATGGGGCGGTGATTGGCGGTCATTTAAGGATATGCCACACTTTGATATGACTTTTGGCCTGAGTATTGCACAGTTAAGAGCTGGTAAGCAACCATCAGCGGGAAAGGTGGCTGCGGCTTATGCCGTCATTGATAAATTACAAGGGGGGGCCAAGATTGTGAAAAAGGATGTAAAAGTTACAGTAAATGTCAATGGAAAGAAGATTCAGGACGGTGTACTGGATGATGGAGTAACATACCTCCCCGTACGGGCTGTGGCGGAAGCTCTCGGCCTTACGGTGGGTTGGGATCAGCCAAGTAAAACAGTGACACTCACGAAAGGGGGCAAGTGATTATGCAACCCATTGTTGAAGCGGCACAGCCGTATATCACTACCATTGTCACCGCCGTTGTTGGCGCTCTGGCCGCCGTCCTGCTGGCTGCTGTCGGCGTTATCAAGGCAAGGGCTGTTACGTATCTGGATAGCAAGCTGGACGCGACACAGCGGGAGCTGCTGCACAAGGTGGCGAGTGAAGCCTATGCTTATGCCGAAACAGTTTACAAGAGCGCAGAGAGTCAGATTAAGCTTTCCCAAGCTCTGGAGTATGCAACACAGCAATTAGGCAGCAGGGGTATCAAGATCACGCCTACAGAGATCCGGGCAGCCATTGAGGCAGCTTATCTTAAGGCTCAGGCTCCCGCAGTAAAGTAAATTCACAAACGCTTGGGAATATGAAAAGCCCCGCCGGTTGATGCTGGCGGGGTAATGCTTAAAACTCCATTTTTACATCGTAATCCATTCTCTCTCCGTCTCCCATAGCTTCGCCATGTTTAGCAAACCATTTTAGAGTGACCCACTTTATATCTTTGGCATTGCCACGTTCGAGAAAAAAAATAACCCCGCCTTTTTTGGTGACCCCTTCGAAAATTTCTCCACCTATATCCTCACTTTGAAATAGGTCTGCCGTTATCTGCTCTCCAGTTGAAGTAACTATCTCAGCTTGATCAGGAAAAGTGTTAAATGTTTCTTTTGTAGTATTTTCAATAGTGAAACTTACGCCTACTGCTGATTTTTTACTACCATCTGAAAGTGGCACCTCATCAGATACAACTACCTTATTTATGCTGGTTTTTAAACCGTCAAAATCATCCGTCCATGTAGTCTTATTAACTACAGTCCAATAGTCTGCGGTCTTTGAATCTTGTGTGCTTGTCGGTGTTGTTGAAGGCGCAGCATTTTCAGTCTTATCATTTGAACAGCCGCCCAATAGTAGAGCAGCAACAATAGACGCTGAAGCTATAAACTTAAATTTATTCATATACCCTCCGCTTGAAAATAGTTATAAACACAACCATTTTAGCAGAATTAGGTAAATCAATCTATGTATTTTACAAAGAACAATATATGTGAAGGCCAACCTGGCCGGGTCAGCTCGTAGCGGGTTCCCGCGACCATCCTGCGCCGTAGCGCAAAATGGTTTCGGCCGGTTCCCTTCCGGCCATCATCAGGCGGGTGAAGCATCTTTTTCAATTCCTTCTGGCTCCACAATAATCAGCAGCGATTCTCCGAGATCCACCAACGCCCCGATCCGTTTTGGGCCGCCCTCAAAGGTTCCAACGGACAGCACCTTGCCCGTCTTGCCTACGTGAAAGCCCTTTGTGATCCTCACCGGCAGTCCTGACTTCAGATACTCTAATCTCATAAGGTTGGCGCCCTCCCGGTCAGCCGTTGCAGGTGTATGGATAGCATTAGCGCCGGCCCTTGTTTTTGACGATTAAGACCAGCGCTGTGACTGAGACAATTGCTGCTACACAACTAATGATTAAAGTAATTGTATTCAACATAATTCATTCCTCCTTAAAGTGGTGGGACGCATGTTATGAGTGGCAACTGATTTGAGATTTATGTTATGATTGGGATGAGAGCAGGAGGTGCAACTCCTGCTCTCTGGGAACCTATTTACGTTTGCCTCGGGGGCTGCGTTTTTTGGTTCCTTTTTTGTTTGGTTCTTTGGCTGCCTTTATAAGTAATACTAAGGCGGTCAAAAGGCTTACCAAACTATTTATTAGCTGAACCCAATCTTTCATGTGTTGTTCACCTCCTCTCTTATCTTTATTATATACTGGTACCACTATAAAGTCAATAGTTTTTATACTGGTTACAGTATATATCTTGTGATATCATATATGAGAGGAGGGACAAGCATATGGAACAAAAAGGCAAGGCATCCACACGTGCCAAGGATAAATACAACGCCGCGAATTATGACCAAGTAAAGCTTTGGGTGAAGAAGGGTGACAGAGAGCGAATTGATGCCGCTGCAAAAGCGGTAGAGATGAGTCGCAACGCCTTTATTCTTGAAGCTATCGAAGAGAAGATGAAGCGTGATAAGGAAGAGCCGCCACAGGAATAATCCTGGGCGGCTCTTTTTATTCCCATAACTTTCAGGCATTGTCAGGCGGGTTATTTTCCACTCAGTTCCTCGCGGAGCGCACGCTGTAACACTTGAGAAAAATTCAATCCAGCGACTTCTGCATCTTCGTTTAAATCGCTAGGGATGGTTAATGTCTTTTTTACGTAAGTCACCTTTTCATTCAAAATCGCCGTAGCGACGATTGTCCGCTGGTTAGACTCAAGCTGCAGATCATTTAATGGAGTAGGCAACGGAAATGCCTCTTTATCCTCTAGGCGGCTTTCAATTGTGAGCTTTAACACTTCGTTCGCGCGTCTAACGGCTTGTTCCACATTATCGGCCTGGGAAAGGGCTTCTTCCAAGTCAGGAAAGGAAATTTCAATGTGTTTATCCGTAAAGTTCAGGATTGCTGGATACGTATAGCTTTTTTTCAATGTGTACACCTTCCTAAATGAGATTTGTTTCTCAAAATTATTATATATTTATTTATTAAAAAGAGGAAAAAAGGGGGGGCTAGAATTTCAGCCCCGTCTTTTTCTCTACATCCTTTAGGATATGTATTGCAACATCTTTGACCGGGTGGGTTATGGTAACTTTGCCCTTAATGGTCGGGTGTTTGAATTGGAAGTGATCGCCTACGGAGTGTACTTTGTACCATCCATTTTCGTTCAGTATCCTTAACACCTCTCTTGAAGAGTAACTCTTCATCCTTCCCTCACCTCCTAATAATATTATAACACGTATCAATACGTATTTCAAGAGGTTGTATGAAATAGATGTTGCTCAGGAAAATTTGCCTTATCCTAAACCCTCTGCAACGGATCATATTAAAGAGCCGCCACAGGAGTGATCCCGGGCGGCTCTTTTTATCTCACACAGTTTACGGATACTGAGACCTGATGAAGAAATGTGGCAGAGTTCATAACCGGCCTTGCTTGTCGATCCCCAGAGCTTCCTTTAATCCGCTCTGCAGCACCAAAGAGAAATTCAAACCAGCATCATCAGCAGCATCACGTAACCATTTTGGCAACGTGCAGTTTTTAGTAACGGCCTTGTTCGCTGCAGCATCGCGGTACGGCGGCATATACACTTCCACGAAAACAATCCTGTCGCTTTTATCCTCCAGGTCGATCTGCTCCGGTTCCGAGGGAGCAGGGAGCGGGTGTCCGGCTTCTTCCAGCTCTTGCGCGCGGAAAGCTAATAACTCTTTCGCCCGTCCTAAACCTTCTGTCAACTCTACCGCGGTTACGGCCGTTCCGGGAAAATCCGGAAAGTACATACTTAAATTCGTTTCCGTCCGCTCAACAACAACCGGATAAACGTAATGTGTTTTCAATTGAGACACGCTCCTTTGCTTTTCTGGAAGGGGATAGGGGAAAACCCCGGGGTTAAAACTCAACCCCGGAAGTCCGTTCCATGCTTTTCAAGGTGCCTTTTGCAAGTACATCCCCTGAACCGTGATTGCTGAGATCAGCGTAGCGGGTAGGGTCGGTTTTGTGAATCCAGCGGTTATGGCTGGTTCGCTTACCGTGATTCGGTGACTGCACGAATCCCGCCTGCTTCAAGGCTTTGATTACTTGCCTGACCGTCCTTTGCTTCCCCATTATCTCCCCTCCCTTCTGTATCTATTATAACACGCATAGATAATGCGCGTCAACAAGTATTTGCGCATTATCTATGCGTGTCGGAGCGCTCAGGAAAATTTGCCTTAACTCAGAAATTCAACATCTCATATGGCTTGTGCTTGATTACGATCACTGGCCTGCCGTATGACTCTCCGGCCCGCTCCCAGCGTCGTACATCTGCATACCGATACAATGCGATAGCGTGGGGGATGCCGACTGGATACCACTGTGCTACCTCTTTGGCTTGCTGCGGATCAAGCACGGGGCGATCATAGTAACGCCAGCTTCCGTAGTCCTCTGGATCAAAGAAGTTGTCAATAAACCGTAGGAGCGTCATAAATTCTATTTTCATATAAATCCCTCCGAACTATTGATGTACGAACGTTTATTCGTATATAATACAGGAACAAACGTTCGAGAGGATGATGAGAAATGACAGTTATACCCAAGCTATCGAGCAAACGAAAAAATGACGACCGCCCCAAGCTGGATGAATTCACACAGCAGGAAATTGCTGAAAGACTCCAGGAAGCAAAGCAGACGGATAAGTCATTAATTTTACTCGTTTACAAACAAGGGGCTGTTCAGGGTACTGTTGAAAAACTTGACGGTGACAAGCAGCTAATTCACATTCGACAGGGTTATAATGATACTGTGAAGATACCGTTCCGAGATATTTTGAAAGTGGAGGACCCAGCATATTAATCCTGAGTCCGTGAATCTATTTTGAATCTATTTGTATCTGAAAGTATCGGAATTAATCGGAACTGAAAACGAAAAACTTCCTATTATGTGCGGCAATCGGAACTAATCGGAATGCGTTATTTAA